>NZ_JACVVI010000040.1:0-2184 GCF_016658625.1 Pantoea sp. S62
AAACCTCGGTTTAGGCGAAGGCGCGCCCGTTATCGGCTCGCCGTTCCCATGGCCTCACACAAAAATGCCTGATGAACTCTTTCCCTCAATGGCTGGCATGGTCTTTCTTAAGAGTAACGGGGCAAGTTTCAGCGGTACGCTATACCCAAAACTGGCGCTGGCTTATCCGGGGCTGAAGTTGGCCGATCTCCGTGGCGAGTTTATCCGTGGATGGGATGATGGGCGCGGGGTTGATAGCGGGCGTGCTTTGGGTTCCTCACAGACTTCGACTGGCCTGCGAACAGCTGCAGTTGACTACCCAGGCATTGATGCGACAACCTCCGGGGCTACCATAGGCACCGCCTTTAACCAGCCCGATTCAATCACTAAAGCTCAGCCCGCTGATGCGAAAACCCCTGATAACAGCGTTTTAGGCGCTGTACTCAGCGACAACTCTATTCAGGCTACGCAGCTGCAGTCCGGTATTCAGGGCGGCTCTGTATGGATTACAACACGTCCGCGTAACATCGCGTTTAACTACATCGTGAGGGCTGCATAATGGCTAAGGTAACGCTTGATAAAGATGGCCTGTCAAAAGCTGGCGGCACTCTAAGGGTTTATTGCTATGACGAGCAGTCCGGGGAGTTTATCGGCGCGGTAGACGAGTTTCTGCCGCAAGGCGTCGGATTGCCTGCACACACTTGCCTGATCGCTCCGCCCGCTGCGCAGGCGAATAAGGCTACGGTTTACCTCGACGGCAGATGGCAGAGCGTGCCGGATCATCGCGGCGAAATGGTTTATCCGATTTCAGGCGGTCCGCCCGTGAAAATTACAGCGCTGGGTGATTACCCGGCAGGCACCACGACGCAGGCACCTGCAACAGATTTCGACCGATGGGATGGCGCGAAGTGGGTTACAGACATTGATGCACAGCAGCAATCATTGCTTAAGGTGGCGGCCAGTGAAAAGGTGGCGCGCGTGACTGAGGCAAACAGCATAACCCAGGCATGGCAGACGCAGCTGCTTTTGGGCATCATCACTGATGCGGATAGGGCTGTACTCACCGCCTGGATGAAGTACGTGCAGGATGTTCAGGCAACTGATATTGCTAAAGCCCCGGATATTAAATGGCCTGAAAAGCCCAGCTAAAAAGAAGGCCCGCTATGCGGGCCATTTGTATTAAGGTTTCATCGGCCAGCTAATTTCAGGTGCAGCTGAAATATTCACTGCCTGCACCGCCTGAATATATTTCATCCATTTTGTAAGCGTTGCTTTGTCTTCCTCCGTAATTATCCCGAGCAGCAGCTGCGTCTGCCACGCCTGGGTGTTTATGTTCGCTTCGCTGATCAGCGCTGATTTTTTCTTGCCTGCGTCACTCATAGCCTCAGCTTGCTGCGCATCCGTATCAGTAACCCACTTTTCACCATCCCATTTATCCCAGGCGGTTGCCGGTTTAAGTGGCGTAGTGTCTGCCGGATAATCGCCCGGCGCGTTAATCAGCACTGCTGCGCCGTCTGCGACTGAATAAACCGTTTCTCCGCGATGATCGGCAACAGCAAGCCATCTGCCATCACGATAAAGCGCTACGTGCCCGGCTTCAGTAGCAGGCGGTGCGGCGATACAAGCATAAGCGGGCAGGCCCACGCCTTGCGCCAGAAACTCATTGCTTGAGCCGGTAAACTCACCGCTTACCGCATCAAAATTATATACAGTCAGTGTGCCGGCCGATTTAGCGAGGCCATTTTTATCAAGTGTTACCTTAGCCATTACGCAGCCCTTACGATGTAGTTAAACGCCACGTTTCGCGGGCGGATGAACCAGCGCGCCCTCGACCCTGTTGATCCAAATGTTGGCAAGTTACAGACAGCTTTGTTTTCTGCTGTGTTGAAAAGATTCTCGCCATTACCCAGCTGAATAGCGGTAAGTGTCGAGTTGTTTTCAATATTGGGCTGAATCCATGTGCCTTCCTGGAAAGAAAGTAACTCACGGCCTACGTCAACACCTCGCCCATCATCCCAGCCACGAATAAACTCACCACGAAGATCGGGTAATTTCAGGGACGAATAGACCTTTGCCAGCGCCGGATAGGCTGAGGCGCTGAAGGATGCGCCATTGCATTTCAGCCAGCCTGCAGGCGGTACAGATGATGCACAGGGTAACGGTACTCCTACCGGCACGGCAGAGCCTTCGCCTAAACCGAGGTTT
>NZ_JACVVI010000041.1:0-2001 GCF_016658625.1 Pantoea sp. S62
TGAGACAGGTGCTGCATGGCTGTCGTCAGCTCGTGTTGTGAAATGTTGGGTTAAGTCCCGCAACGAGCGCAACCCTTATCCTTTGTTGCCAGCGATTCGGTCGGGAACTCAAAGGAGACTGCCGGTGATAAACCGGAGGAAGGTGGGGATGACGTCAAGTCATCATGGCCCTTACGAGTAGGGCTACACACGTGCTACAATGGCGCATACAAAGAGAAGCGACCTCGCGAGAGCAAGCGGACCTCACAAAGTGCGTCGTAGTCCGGATCGGAGTCTGCAACTCGACTCCGTGAAGTCGGAATCGCTAGTAATCGTGGATCAGAATGCCACGGTGAATACGTTCCCGGGCCTTGTACACACCGCCCGTCACACCATGGGAGTGGGTTGCAAAAGAAGTAGGTAGCTTAACCTTCGGGAGGGCGCTTACCACTTTGTGATTCATGACTGGGGTGAAGTCGTAACAAGGTAACCGTAGGGGAACCTGCGGTTGGATCACCTCCTTACCTGAAGATACCTTCCCGCGCAGTGTCCACACAGATTGTCTGATAAAAAGTAACGAGCAGAAAAAACCTCTACAGGCTTGTAGCTCAGGTGGTTAGAGCGCACCCCTGATAAGGGTGAGGTCGGTGGTTCAAGTCCACTCAGGCCTACCAGATTTGTCCTCATGCTGCGTTGTGTCGACGGCTCGCATAGTTCACTATGCTTCGCATCGACACGCCTTGCCTGAGAAAAAATCGCATTCTTTACATGAAGAATGTTACTCCTGGTAGTAGTGGTCTCTGCAGTAACTGTATGGGGCTATAGCTCAGCTGGGAGAGCGCCTGCCTTGCACGCAGGAGGTCAGCGGTTCGATCCCGCTTAGCTCCACCATACCGTTCATCTGTTTTTTCTGAATACCTCAGAGCGTACCGGCAACGGTGTGCTGCGAAGTATTATGCTCTTTAACAATCCGGAACAAGCTGAAAATTGAAACGACGTGTCGTTTTCATTCTCCGTAATAAGAATGAAAAATACGATGCGTTCGAGTCTCTCAAATGCTTGCAGTCTGCAGCGTTGAAAAACGCCTGTGGGTTGTGAGGTTAAGCGACTAAGCGTACACGGTGGATGCCCAGGCAGTCAGAGGCGATGAAGGACGTGCTAATCTGCGTAAAGCGACGGTAAGGTGATATGAACCGCTACAGCCGTCGATGTCCGAATGGGGAAACCCGGTGCACTCTGTGCATCATTGCAGCATGAATACATAGTGCTGCAAGGCGAACCGGGGGAACTGAAACATCTAAGTACCCCGAGGAAAAGAAATCAACCGAGATTCCCCCAGTAGCGGCGAGCGAACGGGGAGCAGCCCAGAGCCTGAATCAGCATGTGTGTTAGTGGAAGCGTCTGGAAAGTCGCAGGGTACAGGGTGATACTCCCGTACACAAAAGCACACGTGCTGTGAGCTCGATGAGTAAGGCGGGACACGTGGTATCCTGTCTGAATATGGGGGGACCATCCTCCAAGGCTAAATACTCCTGACTGACCGATAGTGAACCAGTACCGTGAGGGAAAGGCGAAAAGAACCCCGGCGAGGGGAGTGAAACAGAACCTGAAACCGTGTACGTACAAGCAGTGGGAGCCTTCTTTATGGGGGTGACTGCGTACCTTTTGTATAATGGGTCAGCGACTTATATTCTGTAGCAAGGTTAACCGTATAGGGGAGCCGCAGGGAAACCGAGTCTTAACTGGGCGTTAAGTTGCAGGGTATAGACCCGAAACCCGGTGATCTAGCCATGGGCAGGTTGAAGGTTGGGTAACACTAACTGGAGGACCGAACCGACTAATGTTGAAAAATTAGCGGATGACCTGTGGCTGGGGGTGAAAGGCCAATCAAACCGGGAGATAGCTGGTTCTCCCCGAAAGCTATTTAGGTAGCGCCTCGTGAACTCATCTTCGGGGGTAGAGCACTGTTTCGGCTAGGGGGCCATCCCGGCTTACCAACCCGATGCAAACTGCGAATACCGA
>NZ_JACVVI010000042.1:0-1661 GCF_016658625.1 Pantoea sp. S62
GCCGGTTCCCATTCCGCTGTCCAGCATCGCCCGGTTGTACAGCGTCTGATAAATCTGTCCGTTGAGCCAAGTAAGTAACAGTAGCAAGATGTGGACGCGAACTTAGCAGCGGATAACATTGAAGTAATTATCGGTGACCATAGGTTGGCCGGTTTGAGTATTATTCTGTATTAAAAGTAATAAAAAGCCGGAAATTATCGCTGTCCTGTTATGCTCCGGTTTCAGTTGGAGAAACCCACTGGATTAGTGACTTAATGCTAAAAATCCCGGCTGGCTAGCCAGGATGAGCTATGTGATTATTTTATTGATATTTAGGATATCCCTCCTCAAGTCGTCATTAATTTCTGAGGGAGGTAGTTGGTTTACAATTTTCTGTATTTGGATAAAAATATCCACCTGATCTTTTAGCTCATTTTCTTTTATCGTCGATATTGCAGCTATTAGTTCACCATCGTAATACTCCCCAGCCAACGGATCATTTTTCAAAATCGCCAAAACTCGCGGCATTAATTGAGCTATACATATTTCCTGCCGAATTGCACGACATAGATCTTCCACAGTTAGCTCTTCAATAGGTGTATCAATTACACCTTCGAACCAGAGTTCAAGCGGAGACTTCTGACCTAAATCTTTAGCTATATTAATATTTCCTATTAATTCACGAAAAGTCATTATATCCCATGTCCTTTTAAAGCTGATTCTATTTTATTAATAGCATCCGTTGCTCTGCCATAAGCGGCTTGCGCTTCGGAATTATTTACGTTCTTTAACGTATCCGCATGATTCCTCAATCCTCTGAGCGCATTCTGCATTTCCTGCATATGATCCCAATGCCCTCCGCTTTCTTTAGGGACTGGATTACCATCCATATCCTTAAGTGTCCCAGTTATATCATGATCTTTCAGGGCATTTTTTATAGTATTATCAATTTTCCGGATAGCACTTTCTTGCTTCTGATTGAGCTTTTGTACAGGTTTTTCATTTTGCTGCTTAGGATCATTTTCTGGAGGTGGTGGTGTTACACTTCCTGATCCTGTTCCTCCCAGCTCCGCTTTCTCAGCATCCGTCAGATCCTTCGCCACATTTGGATCGCGCGATTTGGCAGCCTCATCACGCGCTTCAACGATTGCACGACCATCAGTAATCGGTGGCGTATCCGCCTCAGTTCCTGACCCTTTCAGGGTCTTATCCAGTTCCGATGCAATTTTGTTATTCGCATTCAGAACTGCCTTATCACCAGGACTCAATGGTAATCCCGGAACGGGTACCGGCACAGGCCTTGGCAGGAGAAGACTATTATTTTCCAGCGCATTTTTACCCGCCTGCGCGCCCGCCACCGCACTGCCCGTAGTGTCTCCGGCAATGCCGCCCGCAAGGCCCGCCGCCAGCGTCCCCAGCGCGCTGATGGTCTGGCGCTGCTCCTCACTCAGGTCCCCGCGCTTAACACCCGGATACATCTGCAGCGCGATGTACTCGCCCATCGCCGCGCCCGAGGCGCCCGCCAGTGCCGCATTACCCGATGCGTATGCCGTCACCGCGCCCACCACCGCGTGCGCTATCAGGTTCGCCTCAACGTTCACCACGTCCCTGCCGTCCGGGCCTTTCGTGGTCGTCAGCGTATGTATCTGCTCCGCCAGGTACGGTGCCGCCGCCCCGCTCAG
>NZ_JACVVI010000043.1:0-1283 GCF_016658625.1 Pantoea sp. S62
CCCGTTCCGGGCCAGCGGGTTTCCATCCTGACGCAACCCCTGCAACCGGCTGTCGCCGGTGCGTTCACTGGCCCCGAAAACGGGGCCGCTGAAGACCGGACTGGCAAAGAGCCGCCGTCCGGGGCTGTGCTCTGTTCATCTTCCGCGTTCAGTTTAGTTTCCTGAATCCCTTCGCCGTGCAGAAACCTGGCACGCGGCCGTCTTCTCGCAAGGGACGCACGCTAAACGGCGTCACCCGGTCCCTGCGGGCTGCGGCTTTGCCGTTTCTCCCTGCGTTCAGCCTGATGCCCGCGAGCCCGTTCTGCCTTCACGGCAAGGAACTCAGAGAAACATCAGACAAACCACACGGGAGACACAACATGTCACAGCAGAACGTCAACATCACGGCTGCAGAATCTAAAGAATCATCGACTTTCATGGCAAAATCATCAGAAGAGATCAGCTATGAGGCTATACGGCGCGCTTTACGTCGCAGTCTGTTTTACACGGACTGTCCGCAGTTCAATGTCAACACGGCGGCGCTGCGTAGCGATTTTTCTATGAACCTGGAGTTCCTGATGGCGGCAACCTTCACGCGCGAAGAGGCGGAATTTCATACGGGAAAATTCCGTTCAGGAATTGAGATGCTGCTGATTAACGCGCACGAAAAACTGCTGGTCACGGTTTCTGTCGATGCCCTGGCGGCAGGCGCAACACCGGAGACTTATGAAACGCGGATCGTGCATTCAGCCAATCCGATCGGCGAAGAAGAGTATGCGGAGAACACTGAATACCAGACGACTAACGTTTATAAGGTTGAAGGCGACATAAATGCCGCAGCGCTTGAACTGTTCTGGTCTGAGCATGGGGGGCTGAGTAAATATGCGAAGCAGAACCTGCCGGTGGCTGACGAATACAGCCCGTTCTGTCACTGGCAGTTTTCACGTCTGAGAGGATAAATGATGGCTTCCCTGCAGTGCGCTGCAGGGAAAAAAGACAGCGTTTATGCGCATGAAAACCTGGATTCTTACTGAAAATCAACGTCATCAACGCCACGACAGACCCCTTAATCGACCCGGAATGCTGTGTCCCGCACGGTCAAAAGCCGTTACACCGGACGTCCGGGCGGCTGTCATGCTGCGCACAGAGCCGGCACGCCGTCTCTGCCCGGGCCCGTTCCGGGCCAGCGGGTTTCCATCCTGACGCAACCCCTGCAACCGGCTTCGCCGGTGCGTTCACTGGCCCCGAAACGGGGCCGCTGAGGACCGGACCGGCATAGCCGTCCGGGGTGTGTTCGTGCCGTT
>NZ_JACVVI010000044.1:0-1051 GCF_016658625.1 Pantoea sp. S62
TCTGCGTGACCCCGTCCATCTGGCTGACGGCGATGCTGACCTGAGAGATACCCTGCATCTGCTCGTTTGATGACAGCGAGAGACTGTCCATGCTGTCAGCCAGTTCGCCCACCATGCTGACAATCCTGAGGATGCTTTCTCCCGTGCCGGCAGCCACGGCTACGCCGCCCTCCACCTGGGACACGGCCTGTTCAATCAGCAGCTTGATGTCCCGCGCGGCGCTGGCGCTGCGCTGGGCAAGTGACCTGACCTCGCCGGCCACGACGGCGAAGCCGCGACCTTCCTCTCCCGCACGGGCGGCTTCCACGGCGGCATTGAGCGCCAGAATATTGGTCTGAAAAGCAATCCCCTCGATGACCGAGGTGATGTCCCGTACCCGGACCGCGCTCAGCGAAATCTCATGCATGGTTTCCGACATGCGCTGCACGTCAGCCTCACCGGCGCGGGCCAGCGTGGCCGTCTCGCGCGCGGTGCCGGCGGTCTGGTGCGCGCCGGCCGCGTTGCTTTTCACCGTGGCGGTCAGTTGCTCCATGCTGGCGGCCGTCTCCTGCAGGGCAGCGGCCTGCTGCTCGGTGCGCGAGGAAAGCTCGGTATTCCCCTGCGAAATTTCGTCGGCGGCCAGCGCCACCGAGGCGGATGCATCCTTAATCTGCGACACCAGGCCTCGCAGATTGGCCTGCATGCCGTCCAGCGAGGCGAGCAGGCTGACGGTGTCGCCGCGGCGCAGCGTGACCGGCGAGGTCAGGTCACCGGCGGCGATGGCGGCGGCCAGCGCCTGAGCCTGCGCGGGCTCACCACCCAGCTGGCGCATCAGCATGCGGACCAGAAGATAACAGGTTGCCACGGACAGCAGGACGGACAGCGCGGCCAGGCCCGACAGGATAACGGCCGTCCGGGAGGTGCTGACGCTGTTCTGCGCCACGGTATCGTGACTCAGCTTCATTTCAACGCCCGTCAGGTCATTAAGGGCTTTCAGCAGGGCCGTCTGTGCAGGACGTGCAGTGGTCATCAGAAACGCGGTAGCCTCCTGCTGACGGTTATCCAGCCCCAG
>NZ_JACVVI010000045.1:0-609 GCF_016658625.1 Pantoea sp. S62
CGTGCGGGTCAATCGGGTGGTGCAGGTTGCCCTGGTGAAGGCACTAAAAAATTGGGTTCAGGCAGTATGTTTACCTTTCATGAAGGCGTTGACCATCTGCAGGTCCTTAAGCGCATCCTCGCTCATAACGCGGGGGCTGCTGGCAGCGGGTATGTTTTTCACCGGCGATTTTGTGCGTACCCAGACGTCTGCGCGCGGCGTGCCCGGTGAGACCTGATGAATGACATCAGCGATGTACGCCGCCAGCTGCTCAATCGTGAGGTCTGTGAGTGCGGGCAGGTGCCCGGAATTCTCAGCCATCGGGCGTACTGCCGCATCCGGCACCGGGCGGGTGTTAAGCCTTTCAAGCCGGAACAGCATATTCCCGGCAGGGTGAGAGACGCGGATGAATAACGCATCCGGCTCCGGTGCCTTTTTATCCTGAATCATCAGAAACCTCCGTTATGCTGAAGAGCGTGTTACGTCACCTGAGCCGGCGACGGAATCAGGTGCGCCGGCAGATAGTACCTTGAGGCATTCGGCACCAGGCCCGGCACTGTCAGACGCCAGACGCTGACGGACCATATCGATTTCGGTCAGCATAGCGGCCAGCCGGCAGCTGCTCGCCTG
>NZ_JACVVI010000046.1:0-598 GCF_016658625.1 Pantoea sp. S62
GTCTGTCCCTTATCCTTTATCCCGCCGTCCCCGCCCTGCACGCCGCCGTAATACCCCCCCTGCGGAGGACTGGCGGTGTAGCCCGGGATCACTGACGCCGGGTCGGTCCCCTTCGCCGCAGCGGTGCCCTGCCCCTTATTTGAGCCGGCATATCCCGCACCCGCGTTGTAAGCGTCACTCGTCGCATCAGCGAATGCGCCGGACGCCATCAGACATAAAGAAAGCAGCAGGGCACGCTTCATTTCGTACCCTCCGCATCCTGCAGCAGCTGCGCGGCCGTACTGCCACAGTCACCGCGCTGCTTAACCTCTTCGAGCGCCTGCTTAACCGGCAGGCTGCCGTAGATGACGTCCGACTGACTGCCACAGGTAACGACGAGCGCCGGCACGGCCCGGATGTTGTATTTCTCATACAGGGTCGGGTCAATCTGCACCCCGGCCTGCTTATCTTTTTTAGACAGTTCAAACATCGTCTCAGCGGTCTGACGGAAGTCGTTGTTCAGCAGGCCGCGCAGCGTGGCCGGTATGCCGAAGCGGCGGGCGTCCGCAAGCATCGGCAGCAGCCCCTCCTCCGGGATACCCAGGCTCACGAAATACAC
>NZ_JACVVI010000047.1:0-597 GCF_016658625.1 Pantoea sp. S62
TGACGGTGACAGCCTGCTGAAGTCCGGCACCTGCGGCGCGGGCTGCGCTTTTGGTGCCGGCGGGTCCGGCTTTTTCTTCGGCTCGTTGTACCAGTGCCAGCCTGTAAAGGGGTCGGCCGGCGTCACCACCGCATCAGCAGCCGGCGCTTCGTCCGCCACCGCCTGTCCGGCGCACATAACCATCATCAGGCTAATCAGCAGCCGCTTCATTATTTACCTCCTGTCTGCGCATTGACCTGCGCAGCTATGCGGTCTTTTGCCTGCTTGATCATCGTCGCTGAGTCAGGGATTTTCTGGTTAGCCATCAGGTCGCTGTAAAAGTCCTGGAAGTTAATCAGATCAAAGTTGATATCCTGCAGTTCAGGAACCGTGATGCCACGACAGTTCGGTGAGTCACCGCTGCCAAAGCTGACGTGCAGCTGATCGCGACGTCCCTGCTCCTGGATGATACGGGCGAGCTTGCCGCCGAACACGCAGTAGGCCTGCTTCTTCTGCACGCACACCCCTAGCACGGCCCTGTTGCAGGCTTCGCCGACCAGAACGGTGACCTTTTTAGCCTTCGCTTTACCGATGGCCATTTCGTCACTGTTGCAGTTG
>NZ_JACVVI010000049.1:0-547 GCF_016658625.1 Pantoea sp. S62
AGTGCGCTGACGGGCATGTGACGAACTTCGGCCGGGATATAAAGAATTCAGTAAGACAGGGTTAATTAACAAGCCGCTCTTCAGAGGTAAAATTTCATCACACCCCACGCAAGATGTAATCTTGCAGTTTAGTTGTTTAAAATCATTTGTTTAAGTTTAATATTTAGCTGTTTTTTCAATGTATGATGAAAATTGTGTGTTAATTAACACACTTTGCAGTGCCTGAGTGTGTGTTAATGGGGTGCCTGATTGTGTGTCAATCCGGCACTGTAAACGGCACTGTGGTGTGTGCTGATTGTGGCTATTGATTAAAAACAGTGTGTTATGCATGATATGTCCGTGTGTAGTGCCGGATTAACACACATCAAAAGCCTGTACAGTGCCGGATTAACACACATCGTTCACAGACTGAAGTCGCGATTTACGTATGAAAAGCGTGCACAGTGCCGGATTAACACACACAGAACTGAGGTGCAGTGCCTGATTAACACACCGCCCGGATTAAATGAACAGTGCCGGATTGACACACACTGAAACCGGGGTAAAT